>NZ_JAEKDA010000049.1:0-1339 GCF_016405635.1 Pseudomonas sp. MF6755 | reverse complement strand
AGTAGCGTTCATGAGGTGGCCCTCAAGCATGGCTTGAGTCCATCGCTGCTGCGGCGCTGGATCAAGGGTTTTGAAAAGCACGGCGCCTCTGGCTTGATTGCCAAGTACAGCCATTACGATGCCCCGTTTAAATTGAAGGTTTTGCAGTGCATCGAACAAGACGGACTGTCGGACCAACAGGCCTGTATACGGTTTGATATCCGTGGTCCAAGTAGTATCAGGCAGTGGCGAAAGCTGTACGATGAAGGCGGTGTAGAAGCACTACAACCGCATCATCTTAAAGAGTCCAGCATGCCCCGCAAACCTTCCAGGCAACCCAAAGCAAGTCCTGCTCTTCCTGCGGACGCAGAGCTGACCCCTGAACAAATGCTCGCAGAACTGGCCTATCTGCGCGCGGAGAATGCCTATCTAAAAAAGCTCGATGCCTTAATCCAAGCGGATCCCCGTACTGCGCAGCCAAAAAAACGCAGGCCGTCCAAGGATTGAGGCATGAGCATCCACTTGCTCTGTTGCTACGTGCTGCGGGACTTGCACGCAGCACCTTCTATTACCAAAGTAAAACACTGCTAACCGACAAGCATGCCGACCTTAAAGATCGCATCCGCAGCGTCTATCACGGGCATAAGGGGCGTTACGGCTACCGCCGCATCACCGCGACCCTTGGAAACAGTGATGAGTTGATTAATCACAAGAAGGTGCATCGGCTGATGCAGATGATGGGCCTCAAGTCGCTGGTCAAAGTGAAGAAATATCGCTCTTACCGAGGTGCTGAAGGGCTTGTTGCGCCTGATCTACTAAAGCGCGAATTTAAGGCAGAAGCCCCTAACCAGAAATGGGCAACCGACGTGACGGAGTTCAAGGTGAAGGGGCAAAAGCTGTTTCTCTCGCCTCTCATGGATTTGTACAACGGCGAGATCCTGGCTTACCAGATCAACCGACGTCCCGAATTCAGTATGGTTTCGATGATGCTGGAAAAGGCCTTCGGGCGACTGAGTCGAGATGAAAAACCAATACTGCACTCTGACCAGGGTTGGCAGTACAGGCAGCCTACCTACCGACACATGCTGGCCGAAAAAAACATCGAGCAGAGCATGTCGCGCAAGGGTAATTGCTTGGACAATGCCGCCATGGAGAGCTTTTTCGGCACGCTCAAGAGCGAGTTTTTCTATCTGCAATCATTTGAGAGTGTGGAGCAGCTGGCATCAGGCATAGAGGATTACATCGCCTACTACAACCAAGACCGCATAAGCCTCAGACTGAATGGCTTGAGTCCGATACAATTTCGGACCCAGGCACTAAATCAATAGCGTCTCCTGTCCAACTTTTGGGGGGCAGTTCA
>NZ_JAEKDA010000048.1:0-1382 GCF_016405635.1 Pseudomonas sp. MF6755 | reverse complement strand
CAAATTGCTTGGGTGTTATATGGTCAAGCCTCACGGGCAATTAGTATTGGTTAGCTCAACGCCTCACAGCGCTTACACACCCAACCTATCAACGTCGTAGTCTTCGACGGCCCTTCAGGGGACTCAAGGTCCCAGTGAGATCTCATCTTGAGGCTAGTTTCCCGCTTAGATGCTTTCAGCGGTTATCTATTCCGAACATAGCTACCCGGCAATGCCACTGGCGTGACAACCGGAACACCAGAGGTTCGTCCACTCCGGTCCTCTCGTACTAGGAGCAGCCCCTCTCAAATCTCAAACGTCCACGGCAGATAGGGACCGAACTGTCTCACGACGTTCTAAACCCAGCTCGCGTACCACTTTAAATGGCGAACAGCCATACCCTTGGGACCGGCTTCAGCCCCAGGATGTGATGAGCCGACATCGAGGTGCCAAACACCGCCGTCGATATGAACTCTTGGGCGGTATCAGCCTGTTATCCCCGGAGTACCTTTTATCCGTTGAGCGATGGCCCTTCCATACAGAACCACCGGATCACTAAGACCTACTTTCGTACCTGCTCGACGTGTCTGTCTCGCAGTCAAGCGCGCTTTTGCCTTTATACTCTACGACCGATTTCCGACCGGTCTGAGCGCACCTTCGTACTCCTCCGTTACTCTTTAGGAGGAGACCGCCCCAGTCAAACTACCCACCATACACTGTCCTCGATCCGGATAACGGACCTGAGTTAGAACCTCAAAGTTGCCAGGGTGGTATTTCAAGGTTGGCTCCACGCAGACTGGCGTCCACGCTTCAAAGCCTCCCACCTATCCTACACAAGCAAATTCAAAGTCCAGTGCAAAGCTATAGTAAAGGTTCACGGGGTCTTTCCGTCTAGCCGCGGATACACTGCATCTTCACAGCGATTTCAATTTCACTGAGTCTCGGGTGGAGACAGCGCCGCCATCGTTACGCCATTCGTGCAGGTCGGAACTTACCCGACAAGGAATTTCGCTACCTTAGGACCGTTATAGTTACGGCCGCCGTTTACCGGGGCTTCGATCAAGAGCTTCGCGTTAGCTAACCCCATCAATTAACCTTCCGGCACCGGGCAGGCGTCACACCCTATACGTCCACTTTCGTGTTTGCAGAGTGCTGTGTTTTTAATAAACAGTCGCAGCGGCCTGGTATCTTCGACCGGCATGAGCTTACGGAGCAAGTCCTTCACCCTCACCGGCGCACCTTCTCCCGAAGTTACGGTGCCATTTTGCCTAGTTCCTTCACCCGAGTTCTCTCAAGCGCCTTGGTATTCTCTACCCAACCACCTGTGTCGGTTTGGGGTACGGTTCCTGGTTACCTGAAGCTTAGAAGCTTTTCTTGGAAGCATGGCATCAACCACTTCGTTA
>NZ_JAEKDA010000047.1:0-2170 GCF_016405635.1 Pseudomonas sp. MF6755 | reverse complement strand
ATGTTTTGTGGCCACCGCCTGCACGCAGTCGATCCCCACAAAACCCTGATCAGGGCTGTGCCCCGATACCCCGTTGAGTTGTGTACCTGGTTAAAAATCCTGACGCACTTCGTTTGTCCCCCCGGGTTTCACCAGGGCGGAAAAACTCGCCCTGGTGAAACCCGGGGCTGCAGGAAAAAATCAAAACGGAGAGGGGTCAAGGGGACGTGGAATACCGCAGACCGGAACGGGCAAGGATATGCCGCGAAAGCCCCTTGATGCCTCGCAGTGCCCCAATGCTCCGGGCTGGTGGTTGGGGGTGCTCTTCCCCCGACCGCCTGCCACGTGGCGAGCAGTCCCGAAGGGCCGTCGGAGACGATCTGTTTTTGGCTTTTTGGCGGTGCTTGGAGGGGTCGAAAAACGGGCGTCGGAGAGGCCGATTTCCTTTACTTGATACTTACGATGGTAATTCAAGGGTGCAAAAAGCGGCTACAACCCTTGTGGACCGTGGCTTTGAGGGTTATTTGACGCGTAAAAAGAAAAACCCCAGAATCGTGGGTCTTCGAGGTCCAAGATATCTAGGGTTTTCCATGGAAAACGTTACCGCTTCCACGTCTGTCCATTCTAGCGAAATTATTGCGCTTGAACAGCCCCGCGACGGGCTTTCCGATTACAGTCCGAATGATGTCCCGTGGGACATTCACAGAGGTCAATCTGACGATGTGGGTGGGATTTATGCCAGCGCTCTAGAATTTGAGCGCTACGCCGCTCGAATGTCCGACTGTGGGGGGTTATTGCTGTTTGGTTGGGTTCTCAACCCTGAAACATCAGTGAATGCCCTACGTTTGCGTACGGCGTACTTTTGCCGGGTACGTCATTGCCCGGTGTGTCAGTGGAGGCGCTCGCTCATGTGGCAGGCTCGGTTTCACCAATCTCTCCCTCAGATCGTTCTAGAGCATCCTAAGGCTCGCTGGCTATTCCTGACCCTGACTGTGCCCAATTGCCCCATAGGCGAGCTTGGAGCGACTCTTACGGCGATGAATGCCGGGTGGAACCGACTCCAGGCGCGAAAAGAGTTAAAAGCGGTGATTGGTTGGGTACGGACTACCGAGGTAACTCGGAGTGCGATTGGGGAGGCGCACCCGCATTTTCACGTTTTGCTGATGGTCCCGCCTTCGATGCTGTCTGGATCGAAATACGTTAAGCATGCCCGCTGGGTTGAGATTTGGCAGGAATGCATGCGCGATCCGACGATCTCGCCAAGCGGTGTGCGCGTTCAAGCGATTAAAGATCGGAGCTCAGAGACCGGGACGGAGGTGGGAGGGGCTGCGCTACAACGCGCGGTTTCGGAAACGCTGAAGTACAGCGTTAAACCGTCTGACATGACAAACGATCCTGATTGGTTTTTGGAATTGACGCGCCAATCCCACAAGCGCCGCTTTGTGGCAACCGGTGGCGTTTTGAAAAAGGTACTCCGTGTCGATGAGGAAACTGATTCGGATTTGGTTAAGAGAGGCGGCGCTGAAGAAGGCGAAGACGACGGTTCTCGGTTGGCTTTCAACTGGCGGGAAGTAGAGCGCCGATATCGCCGCGCACCCAACGGCGACAAACCAGCTCGCTGACTCTCAACGGGGTATCGGGGCACAGCCCTGATCAGGGTTTTGTGGGGATCGACTGCGTGCAGGCCGTCCGTACAAAACATTTCCTGTCCGACTCATGTATCCGCTTTTGATCTGCTTTGGATTTTGATCCGCATGCAAACGAAGTTTGCGTAAGTGCGCCCTTGATCCGTTTTTGATCCGCGCGTTTCGTAGAAACAACTAAGCGCGCCCTGTTCAAAAAAGCGGAGGGAAACAGCGAAGGTCAAAGGCCAGAGCAGAGAGGATGCAGAGAGGATGCAGGATAGGGAGAGTGCTACAAAATGTAGGCATTTTGAAAACTCTCCCCTGCTGCCGTGGGCTCTTGGTTTTAAGTGAGTTTTGAATTCGGAAAACAAAACTAAATTAAGAATTTAATCGGATCTTAAAAAACGAATTGAATTCAAATCTAAAAAACGGACAGGAAATGTTTTGTGGCCACCGCCTGCACGCAGTCGATCCCCACAAAACCCTGATCAGGGCTGTGCCCCGATACCCCGTTGAGTTGTGTACCTGGTTAAAAATCCTGACGCACTTCGTTTGTCCCCCCGGGT
>NZ_JAEKDA010000046.1:0-2577 GCF_016405635.1 Pseudomonas sp. MF6755 | reverse complement strand
CTGCGCATTCCACGCCATCCGGCCACCCAGCCCACCAACATCCGGCCACCTATTCCACGCTCATCCGGCCGGGCAGTCGGAGCGCAGCGACGCAGGTTTGCATTGTTAGTCTGAAGTCTCTGTCGCCGTCAATTTCGTTGCGCGTCTGCGCATCGATTCGCCCTTCAGTTCGATCCGATAAGCGTTGTGCACCAGCCGGTCGAGGATCGCATCGCCCAAGGTCGGATCGCCGATCAGTGCGTGCCATTTGTCCACCGGCATCTGGCTAGTCACCAGCGTCGAGCGGTTGCCGTAGCGGTCGTCCAGCAGTTCAAGCATGTCGCGCCGCTGAGCAGCGGTAAACGGCGCCAAGCCCCAGTCATCCAGGATCAGCAGGTCGGTCTTGGCGTAGCCGGCCATTAGCTTGGCGAAGCGGCCGTCGCCGTGTGCCAGGCCCAGTTCTTCCATCAAGCGCGGCAGCCGCAGATAGCGCACGCTGTAACCGTCGCGGCAGGCCTTGTGCGCCAGCGCGCAGGCGAGCCAGGTTTTGCCTACGCCCGTCGGCCCGCCAATGATCAGGTTCAGGCCATCGCGCAGCCACTGACCGCTGCCCAGTTGCAGGATCAAGGCCTTGTCCAGGCCGCGCGGGCTGCGGTAGTCGATGTCTTCCAGGCACGCGTTGTGGCGTAGTCGGGCGGCTTTGAGACGCGTAGTCAGGCGGGCGTCTTCGCGCTCGGTCAGCTCGCGGTCGACCATCAGGCCGAGGCGTTCGTCGAAGCTGAGATCGTTGATGTCAGGCGTTGCGTGTTGTTCGCCAAGCGCCTTGATCATGCCGTGCAGGCGCAGGGTTTGTAGCTTGTCGAGGGTCGGGTTGGGCAGCATGTTCGTGCTCCTTTTTCAGGTCAGTGGTAGTAGCCGGGGCCGCGCAGATTGATATGTTCATCGGGCAGTAACGGCAGGTTTTGCTGGGCAAGAGGTAGCCGTTCCAGGCCTTGGCGCAGGATCGATTCGAGGCTCTTGTAACTGCATGCGCCTAGGGCCAGCGCACGTTGGCAAGCGGCTTCCAGCCGCTCTTCGCCGTGCTGTTTGCTCAAGCGCAGGATGCCCAGGCAGGCGCGGAAGCCATGCTGCGGATGGATTCGGCGTTCGAGGATGTAGGCGATGACACCGGCCGTATTCGGGCCCGTCTGCTCAGCCCAGCGGATCAGCCGCTGGGGCGTCCACTCGGCGTGTTCGCGGTGACTTTTGGGCATGTGCTCGGTGTGGGTAGTGTGGCGGCCTTTGTGCGGCGAGCGCAGATGGCTGGCCACGCGCTGGTTGGCGTGGAAGCACTCGACGGTCTGCGCGGTCAGGCGTACTTCGAGTTGGTGTTTCACCAGTTGGTACGGCACGGAGTAAAAATGGCCGTCGACTTCGACGTGGTAGTCGATGTGGACTCGCACCTTTTTCCATTCGGCGTAGACATACGGATGTTCTGGTAGCGGTTGCAGCGCGGGTTGGTCGATGGTCTCGAAGGCCGAGCGGCGTGAGCCGGGCAGTTTCTTGAAGGGCTTCTGATTGAGGCGATCCAGCAGCAGCGCGATGGCTGTGTTGAGTTCCCCCAGCGAGAAGAACTGGCGGTTGCGCAGCACCGCCAGGATCCAGCGCTCGACCACTTGAACACCGACTTCGACCTTGGCTTTGTCCTTGGGTTTTCGTGAGCGAGCGGGCAATACGGCGACGCCGTAGTGCTCGGCCAGATCGCGGTAGCTGGGGTTGATATCGGGCTCGTAACGGTGCGCCTTGGTCACGCCACTGCGCAGATTGTCGGGCACCAGGATCTGTGCGGTGCCGCCGAAAAAAGCAAAACAGCGGGCGTGCGAGCCCAGCCAGTCGGGCAGTTTCTGCGACCAGGTGGCTTCGGCGAAGGTGTAGCTGGAGGCGCCCAGCACGGCGACGAAGATCTGTGTTTGGCGAATTTCGCCGGTCTGCCGGTCGATGACTGGCACCGTTTGGCCGGCATAGTCGACGAACAGCTTTTCACCTGCACGATGTTCCTGGCGCATGACCACGTCGACCTTGGCGGCCCAGAGCCGGTAGTGCTCGCAGAACCAGCTGTATTGGAAGCCTTGCGGATGGGCGAGTCGATATTCTTGCCAAAGCAGGGCCAGGGTTACGCCGGGGCGGCGCAACTCTGCGTGGACATGAGTCCAGTCCGGCATCGGACGTTGATCGCTGGGGACGTCGGGTGGTGGCGGAAAAAGACGCTGCTGCAACTGCGCCTCGCTCGCCGCACACGGCCAAGTCAGCCCGCTGGCAGCAAAGCGATTGAGGTACTCACCGATAGTTGCGCGACCCACCTGCAAGCTGACAGCGATCTGGCGAGCAGATAGGCCGACCTCAAACTTGAGACGTAGCACTTCCTTAATTTTACGCATGGATAACCGCTCCACGACGACCTCTCTGCTTCGATAAAAGAGGTCGATGGTAGTGAATTAATCCTGCGTTGCTGCCTGCCTTGTGGGTGGCCGGATGGCCGTGGAACGGGTGGCCGGATCATCGTGGAATCAGTGGCCGGATGTTCATGGAATGGGTGGCCGGATGCCCGTGGAATCCGCA
>NZ_JAEKDA010000045.1:0-2747 GCF_016405635.1 Pseudomonas sp. MF6755 | reverse complement strand
TGGCTGGCTGAAAGAAAATCGCAGGATCGGCACTCGCTATGACAAGCTGGCCAAGAGCTTTGCAGCCATGGTCACCTTGGCCTGCAGCCTACGTTGCATGCGGCAATACTTTTCGTACAAAGCCTAGTCAGAAATCTACAAACCAGTTGTAAAATCGATACCCCGCGATAACTGACACTGCGCATGTGGTTAGGCTCAATAGAGGCCATTGTCCTTCAACGCCCAGCCACCACTGCACTTTGAACAGAAACGCTCCCATCACCACACAGGCCAGAACACCTAGAGCCAGGCCAATTAACGCAAATAGCCGAGTCCCTAACCCCGGATTTCCGCCATGCCAATTCTCACTCAGGCAAAAGGGACAGTGATTCGACGAAGGCGAATAGCCCCAGAAGCCACGGCTATATGTCGCTCTCGGAACCATCGCTTTGCCACAGTTTTGACAGGTAACCATCGAGTGTTTCATACCGCACCTCAGCTCAGACGTCCTAGATGAGCCCATGGTGCGCGACCGCGGAAAAAACCCAATTGCGTGGCCCGAGCTACCCAGCGCCCCGGCCTGGGCTAGGATCAAACCCTGGTCGCCAGATAACCGATACCATGCTGTGCACGACCGACACCATCTAATGCCCGCCGGTGACTGGCTAGCTCCGCCTTGTCGCAGAACGATAATTCAGGACGCCAGTTCAACTCCTCAAATAGCCGTTCATCGAAAATATGTGCGCGGGGGCACTTATGGGGGCACTTACGCAGAATACAAACAAAAATGCATTTTAAAACAGTAACTTAGATACAAATATTTAATCCCCCCGGCTCCACCAATTGATCATCTAAAGACGTCCACGGACGTCTTTTTTTGTGCCTGAAATCCAGTGAGATCAAGGGTTTCAGGGCCGCCGGCGTTCGTAGAGGGATCTTGAGTTCCAGTAATTTTGGTATTCCGAATGGCATTCCCAGTTTCCCGGAGCTAATTTTGAGAATACCAAAAGTGGCATGGAGCCCTTCTCATGTGCGCTCAAATCACCTCCCTTTCCGACCGTTAGCTCAAAGCGGTCAAACCTAGAAACAAGGATTACGTCCTCAGCGATAATGACGGCTTGTCACTGCAAGTCAGGGTAAATCGCTCGATGCCGTGGAATTTCAACTACAGGCATCCGCGCACCAAAAACCGAATCAACATGGCGCTCGGCCCGTACCCCGACCTTTCTCTGGCGCAAGCCAGGAAGAAAGCCATCAAGGCCAGAGAGCTGTTGGCGCAAAGCGTCGACCCTCATCGCGACGAGCTGAGGCAAGCCAAGCTGGCAGAGACCGAACACAATATGGTGCTCACTCCCCCTGCACGTTTCCCCAGCTTAAAAACCACACCGCTCGCGGACATCACCGCACCGATGCTCATCAAACTACTTCGCCCCATCGAGGCCAAAGGCAGCCTGGAGACGGTGGAGCGACTATCGCAACGCCTCAATGAAATCATGGCCTACGGCGTCAAATCTGGGTTGATCTTTGCGAACCCACTGAGTGGACCGGCACCGGCAGATCGAGCAAGGTGAACCCGGCATCACTACCGCGTAGAGCGGCCTACGCCTGCGAGCGTTACGAACAACTCACGGGGCACGCCGCACCCGTCAGTGGCGGTCACTGCCATCGCATTGACCGTGACCTTGATCAAAGACGCCGCAACAGATCAGCCTTGAGCTCGGCATAACCGAATCGATGTAGTTTCGGCCTACATTGGAGGTCGCGCATGACTAAGCCCTTCGATATGGCGCTGCTCCTGAGCGGCGTACTGACCGGTTCAGAGGTCACGCAGGAACGCCACCTATGCCAAGCTCTAATCATGCAAGCGGCCATTCAAAATCGATGGCAACGCGATAATCCTTGGACCTGACAGCTCAAGCATGTGCGCTGGCTTTTCACTCAGCACCTGAAGAATCACTCCGAGGCCACCCGGTATTACTATCGCCTCACCACTCTGTTGATCTGGAAATGATTAGGGAATGACCGAGAAATGCTGATCCAGCGCTCGAATCGTGGCTAGGCAAATCGAGACTCCGACCAATCTACTCAGCAGGCCGACAGCAGCCTCTCTTAGGACCATGAGGCCGCACGATACTTAGCCGATTGTAATGCCGCAGGGTTCTACTTCGTTAGCACTGACACCTTAGAGTAGAGCTCCCCTTGGATGCAGCGTCGTTTCTAGGCATGATACTGCATGTAGCCAGCATTACGACATCGGGTGCTGTTAGTTACCGTTTAGGCGATAGGGATATGGAAGTAGCGGTAAGGGTGATGTTTCGCGGACAGGAAATCGACCGCATCATAGGCCCCCTCAGAATGGATGAGGGCCGGCCTGCCGTCACCTACAAAAACTTGCTCTGGCCCGTAGAAGACGGCTGTATCCATATCGAAACCGAACACGATGCGGCCCTCTACCATGGGAATATGAACCTTGACGACTGGGTGGAGCTTGTCACTCGCGTACTACCAGAGTCACTCCCAACTCACATCGATGAGTGTGCAGAACTACTTCGTGCCTGCTTCCGGGAAAATTTGCCTCATAGCGTTATACGCGCATCTTCCTCGCTGGTATCTGTTGGCCGAGAGAATGAAGCGCGCGACCTGCTAGGGAAACTCTGAAAAAGACTTTCTGATTTGGCAAAATACCGCGACCCCACCCACCGAGTTTCCCGATGAAGCAGATGACCTTCGCCGACGCCGAGTACGCTGGCAAGCGCAAGCAAACCCGC
>NZ_JAEKDA010000044.1:0-3833 GCF_016405635.1 Pseudomonas sp. MF6755 | reverse complement strand
TAACTCGTCATCAGCTCTCGGCCTTAGAATCCCGGATTTACCTAAGATTCCAGCCTACCACCTTAAACTTGGACAACCAACGCCAAGCTGGCCTAGCCTTCTCCGTCCCTCCATCGCAATAACCAGAAGTACAGGAATATTAACCTGTTTTCCATCGACTACGCTTTTCAGCCTCGCCTTAGGGACCGACTAACCCTGCGTCGATTAACGTTGCGCAGGAAACCTTGGTCTTTCGGCGTGGGTGTTTTTCACACCCATTGTCGTTACTCATGTCAGCATTCGCACTTCTGATACCTCCAGCAAGCTTCTCAACTCACCTTCACAGGCTTACAGAACGCTCCTCTACCGCATCACTTACGTGATACCCGTAGCTTCGGTGTATGGTTTGAGCCCCGTTACATCTTCCGCGCAGGCCGACTCGACTAGTGAGCTATTACGCTTTCTTTAAAGGGTGGCTGCTTCTAAGCCAACCTCCTAGCTGTCTAAGCCTTCCCACATCGTTTCCCACTTAACCATAACTTTGGGACCTTAGCTGACGGTCTGGGTTGTTTCCCTTTTCACGACGGACGTTAGCACCCGCCGTGTGTCTCCCATGCTCGGCACTTGTAGGTATTCGGAGTTTGCATCGGTTTGGTAAGTCGGGATGACCCCCTAGCCGAAACAGTGCTCTACCCCCTACAGTGATACATGAGGCGCTACCTAAATAGCTTTCGAGGAGAACCAGCTATCTCCGAGCTTGATTAGCCTTTCACTCCGATCCACAGGTCATCCGCTAACTTTTCAACGGTAGTCGGTTCGGTCCTCCAGTTAGTGTTACCCAACCTTCAACCTGCCCATGGATAGATCGCCCGGTTTCGGGTCTATTCCCAGCGACTAGACGCCCTATTAAGACTCGCTTTCGCTACGCCTCCCCTATTCGGTTAAGCTCGCCACTGAAAATAAGTCGCTGACCCATTATACAAAAGGTACGCAGTCACCCAACAAAGTGGGCTCCCACTGCTTGTACGCATACGGTTTCAGGATCTATTTCACTCCCCTCTCCGGGGTTCTTTTCGCCTTTCCCTCACGGTACTAGTTCACTATCGGTCAGTCAGTAGTATTTAGCCTTGGAGGATGGTCCCCCCATATTCAGACAAAGTTTCTCGTGCTCCGTCCTACTCGATTTCATGACTAAGAGATTTTCGCGTACAGGGCTATCACCCACTATGGCCGCACTTTCCAGAGCGTTCCGCTAATCTCAAAGCCACTTAAGGGCTAGTCCCCGTTCGCTCGCCACTACTAAGGGAATCTCGGTTGATTTCTTTTCCTCAGGGTACTTAGATGTTTCAGTTCCCCTGGTTCGCTTCTTGCACCTATGTATTCAGTACAAGATAACCATCTTATGATGGCTGGGTTCCCCCATTCAGACATCTCCGGATCAAAGTCTGTTTGCCGACTCCCCGAAGCTTTTCGCAGGCTACCACGTCTTTCATCGCCTCTGACTGCCAAGGCATCCACCGTATGCGCTTCTTCACTTGACCATATAACCCCAAGCAATCTGGTTATACTGTGAAGACAACATTCGCCGAAAATTCGATAATACTCAATTACGAGTAACTCACAAATTTTACCTTAGCCTGATCCGTTACCAGTGAAAGTAACGTTCAGTCTATCTTTCTATCACATACCCAAATTTTTAAAGAACGATCTAATCAAAGACTAGAAATCAACATTCACCATCGCATTGATGGAATGCTCATTTCTAAGCTTTCAAACTTCAGAAGCAGTAGTGGTGGAGCCAAACGGGATCGAACCGTTGACCTCCTGCGTGCAAGGCAGGCGCTCTCCCAGCTGAGCTATGGCCCCGTATTTCTACAGGCGTTTCCCACACAAAATTGGTGGGTCTGGGCAGATTCGAACTGCCGACCTCACCCTTATCAGGGGTGCGCTCTAACCAACTGAGCTACAGACCCAATTTCGGGCTGCTTCTTTATCGTCTTCTTCAATGAATCAAGCAATTCGTGTGGGAACTTATGGAGCAGCTGATGTCGTCGATTAAGGAGGTGATCCAGCCGCAGGTTCCCCTACGGCTACCTTGTTACGACTTCACCCCAGTCATGAATCACACCGTGGTAACCGTCCTCCCGAAGGTTAGACTAGCTACTTCTGGTGCAACCCACTCCCATGGTGTGACGGGCGGTGTGTACAAGGCCCGGGAACGTATTCACCGCGACATTCTGATTCGCGATTACTAGCGATTCCGACTTCACGCAGTCGAGTTGCAGACTGCGATCCGGACTACGATCGGTTTTGTGGGATTAGCTCCACCTCGCGGCTTGGCAACCCTCTGTACCGACCATTGTAGCACGTGTGTAGCCCAGGCCGTAAGGGCCATGATGACTTGACGTCATCCCCACCTTCCTCCGGTTTGTCACCGGCAGTCTCCTTAGAGTGCCCACCATTACGTGCTGGTAACTAAGGACAAGGGTTGCGCTCGTTACGGGACTTAACCCAACATCTCACGACACGAGCTGACGACAGCCATGCAGCACCTGTCTCAATGTTCCCGAAGGCACCAATCTATCTCTAGAAAGTTCATTGGATGTCAAGGCCTGGTAAGGTTCTTCGCGTTGCTTCGAATTAAACCACATGCTCCACCGCTTGTGCGGGCCCCCGTCAATTCATTTGAGTTTTAACCTTGCGGCCGTACTCCCCAGGCGGTCAACTTAATGCGTTAGCTGCGCCACTAAGAGCTCAAGGCTCCCAACGGCTAGTTGACATCGTTTACGGCGTGGACTACCAGGGTATCTAATCCTGTTTGCTCCCCACGCTTTCGCACCTCAGTGTCAGTATCAGTCCAGGTGGTCGCCTTCGCCACTGGTGTTCCTTCCTATATCTACGCATTTCACCGCTACACAGGAAATTCCACCACCCTCTACCATACTCTAGTCAGTCAGTTTTGAATGCAGTTCCCAGGTTGAGCCCGGGGATTTCACATCCAACTTAACAAACCACCTACGCGCGCTTTACGCCCAGTAATTCCGATTAACGCTTGCACCCTCTGTATTACCGCGGCTGCTGGCACAGAGTTAGCCGGTGCTTATTCTGTCGGTAACGTCAAAACACTAACGTATTAGGTTAATGCCCTTCCTCCCAACTTAAAGTGCTTTACAATCCGAAGACCTTCTTCACACACGCGGCATGGCTGGATCAGGCTTTCGCCCATTGTCCAATATTCCCCACTGCTGCCTCCCGTAGGAGTCTGGACCGTGTCTCAGTTCCAGTGTGACTGATCATCCTCTCAGACCAGTTACGGATCGTCGCCTTGGTGAGCCATTACCCCACCAACTAGCTAATCCGACCTAGGCTCATCTGATAGCGCAAGGCCCGAAGGTCCCCTGCTTTCTCCCGTAGGACGTATGCGGTATTAGCGTCCGTTTCCGAACGTTATCCCCCACTACCAGGCAGATTCCTAGGCATTACTCACCCGTCCGCCGCTCTCAAGAGAAGCAAGCTTCTCTCTACCGCTCGACTTGCATGTGTTAGGCCTGCCGCCAGCGTTCAATCTGAGCCATGATCAAACTCTTCAGTTCAAACATCTTTGGGTTTTTAAGAAACCCTAAACTTGGCTCAGCAATCGTTGGTTACATCTTTGATTTCTCGCGGAGTAACTTGTGATGCTGATAATCTTGTTGACTATCAGTCTGACTCCACAAGCACCCACACGAATTGCTTGATTCAGTTGTTAAAGAGCGGTTGGTTAAGATCTTTCGTCTCAACCGAGGCGCGCATTCTACAGCAGCCTCATTTGCTGTCAAGTGATTATTTTCAGAAGCTTTCGAAGATTTCTTCAA
>NZ_JAEKDA010000043.1:0-3995 GCF_016405635.1 Pseudomonas sp. MF6755 | reverse complement strand
ACTGGCAGGGGGACTTCAACCGAAGTCACCAGTGTCAGATAATGGTTGCAGCTGAGAACCATGGCTTAGCGTACAAACATCTCAGTGCTCTGTGATTTCCCTTTATTTCGCATGACCCGTTAGTCACGCCTTATGGCATAATGCCATTATTGCTCATGGAGACTCATCTTGCGCTCGAACCTGCCTGTCACAACCGTTGAACAAATATTTCCAGTCCAGCAGCGATTGATCTCTGCTACGGATACGAATGGGAATATTTCCTATGTGAATGACGAGTTTATGAGAATAAGTGGCTATTCTCGTGAAGAGTTGTTGGGCAGTCCGCACAATTTGGTTCGTCATCCCGACATGCCTCCAGCTGTTTTCGGGCTGATGTGGGGCTATCTGAAGGCTGGCAAAAGCTGGATGGGTATCATCAAGAATCGCTGCAAGAATGGTGACTTCTATTGGGTCAGTGCGTATGTGACACCTATTCTCGAAGATGGCCGCTTAACAGGCTACGAGTCCGTTAGAGTCAAGCCGACTCGGGAGCAAATTGATCGCGCACAAAAGCTGTATGACCGGTTGCGTGCAGGTAAAAATTCCATTCCCCAAAATCGTCATTATGCGGCATTCATGAGGAGGATGGTCTTACCTGCAACTGCGGCTGCGTTGGCAATAGGTGCGGCTAGCGTGCTGCCAAGCCTGGCAGCACAAGCGGTAACTGCCGTGCTCTTTCTCGTTACAGGATGGTGGTCCTATACGCGGCTGGAACATCAGTTGAGTCATATCATGAAATGCGCCCCTGACGCTTTTTCAGATCCGATTAGCGCCATCACTTACAGCGATACGTATGGCCCTTCAGCGCAGTTGGAAATGATATTGATTAGTGAGGATGCACGCCTTAAAACCGCACTGACTCGGCTAAGCGATCTGGCCAGCCAAGTGGCTGAAGCCGCTGCGCATTCCTCCTTACTCTCGAACCAAACTGAAAATGCCTTGCTGGAGCAGCGAGCGGAAACGGACATGACGGCAGCCGCCATGACGGAGATGGCGGCCTCAATCAACGAAGTGGCAGGGCATGTTCAAAAAACCGCCATGGAAGCGCAAGCAGCAAATGAACTGGCTGAACAAGGTGATAAAGTCGCCGGTACTTCCCGTGAGGCCATTCAGTTGCTGGCCAGTACCGTCACGAATATCAGCACTGCTGTGGATTACCTTGCCAATGAAACCCAGCAAATTATGGCTGCTGCGGGGGTGATTCAAGCCATTGCTGATCAAACCAACCTACTCGCTCTCAACGCTGCAATTGAAGCGGCTAGGGCTGGTGAGCAGGGTCGTGGTTTTGCGGTAGTAGCTGATGAAGTCCGGGCCTTGGCCGCTAAAACCCGCGTATCGACTCAACAAATTCAAAACGTCATTGAAACCCTTAAAAAAGGCGCAGATGAGGCTGTGAGCATTGCCAAACTCGGTATTCGCGAGGCCGACCACGGTGTACAGCAAGTTATAGAGGCGCAGTGTGCTCTCCAAGGCATTCGCGATGCTGTTGAACGGATCAGTGGTATGAGCCAGCAAATGGCAGCCGCTTCAGAAGAGCAGGCTAGTGTCGCTGAAGATATTGCTCGGCAGATTAATAACGTAGCGGGAACGGTTGAGAGAACAGCGAAGAATGCTAACTCCGCCGTGATTCGTGGCCGCGAACTTGAAAGTACATCCCGTGGTTTAAACTCGTTGGTTGAACGGTTCAACAGGTAGTGACCTTATGACTATTTTGGTGAATTAGGTTTATATATGAGTGCAAGATACCGTGCAGCGGTGGATGCGGCAGCTATTTTCTCGGAAACCGATAAATCCGGAATAATCACCTATGTCAATGAACAGTTCTGTGATATTTCTGGCTATAGCGCACAGGAGTTGATTGGGCAAAACCACCGCATACTAAACTCAGGGCAGCATCCCCCTGAGTTCTTTATTGATATGTGGAAAAAAGTTTCACGTGGGCAGGTATGGAAAGGTGAAATTTGCAACCGTAAAAAGGATGGCAGCCTGTATTGGGTAGAGAGCACCATTGTACCCATGTACGATGATGCCAGCCAGCGGGTGCAGAAATACGTTTCCATTCGTTTCGATGTGACCGAAAAGCGGAAGTTTCTGGAAACCTTGCAATGGCAGGCTGAGCACGACGAGCTGACGGGTCTTCCAAATCGTTTTTTGCTGTCCAAAGCGCTTGATCAGGCTATTGTCAAAGCAAAGAGCCAGCCCAGCACGGTTGCCGTGGGCGTGCTTGATCTCGATGGGTTTAAGCAGATTAACGACCGCTATGGCCACGAGATAGGTGATCGTCTGTTAGTGGCGGTGGCTGATCGCCTGAAACATAGTATGCGTATCGAAGATACCGTAGCCCGTTTGGGAGGCGATGAGTTCGTGCTGATTTTGGGTGTGCGGGATCCCAAGGTGTTGGAAAGCGCCCTGCAGAGGCTTTTAGCTGCCCTTTCCGCCGTCTACATCATCGATGGCATAGGCATTAATATTTCCGCCAGTATCGGTGTGACGCTCTATCCAAACGATAATGAGAATGCCGATACACTGCTACGTCATGCCGATCAGGCTATGTATAAGGCCAAACAAAGTGGCCGTAACTGTTTCCATTTGTTTGATGTATCAAAAGATAAGATGGATAAATCAGCTTTTGATACCGTAATACGGGTTCGCCAAGCGTTACATGATGGTGAGTTATGCTTGCATTATCAACCAAAAATAAGTTTGAGCAGTGGGGCAGTGATTGGTTTTGAAGCACTATTGCGTTGGCAGCATCCGCGAGATGGACTTATATTACCGCAGTATTTTATACCGTTGATTGAGCAGAGCGATCTGATCGTGGAGATCGGCGAGTGGGTCATAGATCAGGCGCTCAGTCAAATAGAACAATGGGCGGACTTGGGTCATTCGTGGTCTGTGAGTGTAAACATTGCAGCATTACATTTGAAAAAAGAAAACTTTGTAAAGTCCCTAAAGTTTTTGCTGGACAGCCACCCTAATGTTTTGCCGCAGATGTTGGATATTGAGATTACCGAATCAGTGGTGATAGAACACTTATCACATGTCACTCAGTGCCTCATTGCTTGCCAGGATCTGGGTGTGACATTTTCGTTGGACGACTTTGGAACTGGGTATTCATCGCTGAGCTACCTTAAACAACTGCCCACGCAGTCAATCAAGATAGACAAATCTTTTATACGCGACATACTCATCGATAAAGACAGCTTGGGGCTGACTAAGGCGATCATCGGCCTAGCGAAATCGTTTAACCGCGAGGTTATTGCTGAAGGGGTGGAAACGGTTGAGCACGGAGTGTTGCTGATGAACCTAGGTTGTGATGTAGCGCAAGGCTATGGTATTGCGAAACCCATGCCGGTAGAAAAAGTGCCATCTTGGGTGGCGAAGTTTGTCCCTGCTCATTTATCTAGAGGGGGTAATAGATAAACCGCACCGTCCACGAACTGATTGCGTCGTCGCAACCTAGTGGATTGAGCGGTTAATTCATTTATCCACCGGTAACGATATACTGTGCGTCCAATGCCATGGATTGGTTATGCGCATGGCTCGACCGACTTTCCCCATTCGCTCGAAATATATTTTTTATGATACACTATCCCAGCTGTTTTTTTCTGGAACAATGAAATAATTAATATTATTATAAACAACAAATCGATAATAATAAAGAGGATCATATATGTCGGATCAAGAGTTAATACTAGAGCAACTCCGTAACGTGAATTATGATAAGTTAAGCAAACAAGATATCGTAACAATGCTAGATGCAGGGGAACAGACTCTAGAAAATATGGCAGCATCAAGAAAAACTGCCATTGATATAATAGCAGAGGCAATGAACCAAACAAAGAATACGCTTGAGGCACTTGATTATTCTGGAAAGGTAGAAGCTGAAATCAGGAAAAATCTCAGCATACTGAGAGAGCTACTGATGACTGGCGATCTATAGCCCCCTAGACTGG
>NZ_JAEKDA010000042.1:0-4334 GCF_016405635.1 Pseudomonas sp. MF6755 | reverse complement strand
GATCCTCGCGAAATCGACCCTGCCAGTTAAAAACTGTTACCTATGTGCGTGAACTGATTTGTAACCCATGTGGGTGAGTCATACCGGCGAGGACCTTTTGCTTACTTTTGGGTCCTTCCAAAAGTGACCCGCTGTAAGAGCGGAACCCTAAGTAGCCGTTACCGCAGCACCGGATATATACTCGGTCAAAAACATCCTGGCCAGCTGTCAGGCCACCAGCGCGAGCAAGCTCCCTCGCCACAGGTTCGGAGCCACGCCCATTCAAGAAGATACTTGTTATCCTGCCGCTCCAACCCACATGGACGCGTGCTGATGCAAGTCGACCCCGCCTTCGTTCTTCACCAGACCGAGCACTGGCTGCTCAACCATCACATGGCATCAAAGCTGCCGGGCTACTTGATGCTGGGCGCCAAGGCACCGATTGATTCACTCGCCGATATGCCTGAAGCCGCGCTGGCCGAACTCGGCGGCTTGCTCGCCAAGATCCAGCGGGTGATGGAAACCCAGCTCCAGCCAAAATGGCTGTACATCAGCCGCTACGGCCATATGCCAGGCTTCCCGCTGCACTTTCACTTCATCCCCGTCTATGACTGGGTAGAACAAGCGTTCTGGCGAGATGAGCGTTATCGGCTGCTGCACGCCTTTGGCGCCCAGGAAGCGGCTCAAACACTCACCGATGGGGCCGAACTGACCCTGTTTGTGTGGCGCGAGTTTGGTGAAAGCACCACACCGCCGCAGACTCAAGGGCCCGGGGTTGAGCAGGTGATTGAGCAGTTAAGCGCAGCCTTCAAGATTCCGGCATGACCAACAGCCGCTTTGCCATCGGCACACACGCCAATACCAACCCCGACGGCGAGTGATACACCGCCTGTTCATCACCCACATAACCGCACCCACGGTAAAAATTCACCGCATTCAAGGTCGCATCCAGCACCACCTCTTCAATGGCCCGCTGCCGTGCAACCGCTTCCAAGTGGGCAAGCATCGCCTTGCCATAACCCCGCCCGGTGAAGGCGGGCCGCACGAACAACGCCCCCACTTCGTTGTTATCAAGGTCTAGCATGCCGGTGGCGATGGCTTCACCGTTCACCCACCCCAGGTAAAACTGTTTATCCATCAGCGCGTCATAGCCATCGGCGGCTTTGCCCCGTGTCCAGAGCGCCATCTGCTCGGCGCTATAGGCGCCGATGCATTGACTGCGGATGGCTTCTCGGCGGATGTCAAACGCGCGATTGGCGTCCTCGGGGGTAGCGCGGGTAATCTCCAGCATTGCGATTTCCTTGTGCGACCTCAATTTGCCATTAGCCCATTTGTGCTAATCGACCCATCCAACCTGCGGCGCTATATTCCTCGGCACTTCCAACGCTCCTCAGGCACCGCGCATCCATTGCGCGCGGGTTCGTTGTGCGTTGGAAAAACCATAACAACCCCAAGGAAGAAGCACCATGAAACTCCCATCCCCCGTTACTCGCCTTGCCTTGCTGGGCGCCCTGATCATCGGCGTCGCCGGTTGCAGCAATATCAAACCCACCGAAGACCACCTCAAGACGCTGTCGGAAACCAACCTGGGCGAGCCGGTAAAACGTATCTCCAATGTGCGCAGCGACTCCATGACCACCTATTACGTGGCCAACACCGCCTCCGGTGAATACAACTGCTCCGTACCCAGCGGTGCCAGTGGTGGCGCCTTTGCGATTGCCAGCTTCGGCCTGATGAAGCCAGCCGCCTACTGCATGCCCAAAGGGGCGCGTGGCAACGGGCTGACGCCATTCATGCAGTAATGTTCTGCTGGCTGAGGTCGCGCAACCTGCCGCGCAGTTCCGCCGGGCGTACCGGCTTGGACAGGATGGCGATCTGACGGTCGTGCAACGCAGCCTGGATTTTCTCCACGTCATGACCGGTGAGGATCAACGCCGGCACCGCCCAGCCGCGCTGCTGGCGTAGCTGGTCGATGCATTCGATACCGGTGGCGTGGTTGCCCAGGTCGTAGTCGGCGACGATGATGTCGCAGTCGCTGACCAAGCCCTGCCCGCTGGACTCGGCCTGTACCTCGCACCCCCAACGCTCCAGCAAGGCCTGGGTGGCGAGCAGCACGTTGTGATCATCTTCCACCAGGCACACTTTCAACCCGGTAAGCAGGCCGGCCTGGCGTGCATCGTCGCGCAACGCCGGTTGACGTGGCGCGGTGGCCAGAGCCAGGCCGTGCAGGCTCACGGAGGTACCCCGGCCCACCCGCGAACGCAGGCTCACCTGCAACCCCATCAATTGCCCCAGGCGCTTGACGATGGACAGCCCCAGGCCGACGCCTTCAACGTCTTTGTCGCGCAGTTGGCGCACGCGATAAAACTCTTCGAAGACCTTTGACAAATGCTCCCTGGCAATCCCCCGCCCCTGGTCATGCACTTCCACCGCCAGGCCGTTATCGCGAATGCGGACGCCGATCAGCACCGGCCGTTGCGCACCGTATTTAAAGCAATTGGAGAGCAGGTTTTGCACCATGGTCGCCAACATTCCTGGGTCCACCAACACCCAGTGGGCGCAAGGCCGCAAGCGCAAATCCACGCCAGCCCAGCGTGCGGCTTCAGCGTTCTGGCGTACCAGGTCGGCGAGGAAGTCGCCCAGGTGGACCACTTGGTATTTGGGCAGCAGGCGGCCGTTGTCGAGCGTGTAGAGATCGAGAATCGAACGGAACAATTGCGACACGTTAAGCAGCGAGCGGTCGATATTGTCCACCAGCCGCCGCTCGTCATCCCCCAGCCGGGCTTCGCGCAGGCAGGCGGTGAACAGGCCGATGGAGTGGATCGGCTGGCGCAGGTCATGGCTGGCCTGGGCGAGAAAGCGGGACTTTTCAAGGTTCGCGGCGATGGCTTGTTCGGATGCCTTGCGCGTGCGTTCCAGCAGGATATGCGCATACACCGGGATCACCGTGCTGGTGATCATCAGCATCAGTACCATGAACGGCTGCGCCTGCCACAGCGGCGTGAGCTGGTACACGATCAACAGCGCCAGCAACGCCAGCCCCGTGGCAATCGCCAGGTAGCGCGAGCCGTAGCGCATGCCGTTGCCCAGGTTGACCCACACCATCACCGCATACAGTGGCAACGCTGCTTCACCGCCCACCACCAGGCCGAACGAAGTGCCGGTGTAGTCGTGGAGCATGCCGAAGATCCGCCGCGTCGGGTAATGCCCGGGCCAGCGTGCGATCACCTGGCGCAACGCAATGGACGCCAGCAGGAACAGGAAGATATACAGGATCACCGGCAGGTAGGTGTCCAACGAATGTCCGGGCAAGAAGCCCAGCGCGCCGATGTACACAATGGCGATGCTGGCCACTACGATGCGCAGGTTGGCCTGGTCGAGTTCGGAGTTGGTCTCGATACTCATGGGTTACGTCCTTGTCACGTGCCTACAATGTCTAAGTGTTAAGCGGGCATCGGGCCCGCTGGTAAAGTAGCATGCCTCAGCACAGCCTTGCCCCAGGAAGGAGCACACCATGACCGGCCGGATCATCATCGCCGACGACCACCCGATGTTTCGCGAAGGCATGGCGCGCACCGTGCAACGCCTGCTACCCGACGCCATGGTCCAAGAAGCCGGCGACCTGGCGACGGTGAATGCGCTGCTGCGCGAGGCGGGCGAAGTCGACACCCTGATCCTCGACCTGCGCTTCCCCGGCCTGACCTGCATCAGCCAACTGGCCGACCTGCGCCAGCAGCTGCGGCGCACTACCCTGATCGTGGTATCGATGGTCGACGACGCCACGTTGATCGAACAGGTCATGGCCCTGGGCGCCGACGGGTTTATCGGCAAGAACATCGCCCCCGACGAGATCGGCCAGGCGCTGCTGGCGATCCGCGACGGCGAAGTATTGGTCAAGTTCGCACCTTCGGGTCTGCTGCCCCTCGACACTCACACCCTCACCACCCGCCAGCAGGAAGTGCTGCGCCTGATTGCCCAGGGCAAGACCAACAAGGAAATCGCCAAGGCCCTGGATATCTCGCCGTTTACCGTGCGTATCCATGTGTCATCGCTGCTGCGCACGCTGGACGTGCCGTCACGGGCTGCGGCGGCGGTGAAGTATTCGGGGGAGTTCTAGGTGGTCTGGTATGCCCAGTACATATCCATTATTTAGGTAACGGCTGCTATTGGTTCCGCTCTTACAGCGGGTCACTTTTGAAAAGAGCCCAAAAGTAACCAAAAGGCTCTTGCCGGTATGACTCACCCACATGGGTTACAAATCAGTTCACGCACATAGGTAACAGTTTTTAACTGGCAGGGTCGATTTCGCGAGGATCTGACCATGCCCTGGAAAGAGCTGAAACCTATGGACCTAA
>NZ_JAEKDA010000041.1:0-6775 GCF_016405635.1 Pseudomonas sp. MF6755 | reverse complement strand
CGATTACATCGAGATGTTCTACAACGTAAAACGCCGCCATGGTTTCAACAATCAGCTGTCACCGGTAGAGTTTGAAAAGCGTTACGCAATGAGCTTGCAAGGTGTCTAGAGAATCCGGGGCGATTCAGTTTGCCTATATTTTCATATTTAACAGATAGTTATGTAAGATTTGATAGGCGCCTATATCTAGATAGCAACTGCGCTTGGCGTTAGCGTTTCTCCTGTAGCCATTTTTTTGAGGTTCCAGGCAATGAATTCCGTCCTGTTTGTGATTGATAAAGCGCTCTCGGCTGATCCGTTGAAGCTAGCGTTGTGCTGTATCTTGCTTCTGAGTGCTGGTTTGCTGATGCATGCGTGGAGGTCGAAATGAGCGAAGTCGAAATGGGTCGTCCTGTGTCTGAATGGGCCAAAATGCCTGTCGATTGGATACGTGCAGGCGAACTCGTCAACTTTGCGGATGAGTCCTATTCGGTAAAGTCGATGTGGTTGAAGGAGGATAAGTCCGCAAGAAACGCATGCATTTCCTCGCTCAAGCTTTACCTAGCGCTGTGCTGTCGAGCAGATTTCATAACTGGAAATGCGAGCGTGACTTATGAGGAGCTGATTCGGCTCACTGGCTTGTCTCGGCCAACTGTTGCGAAGGCGTTGACGCGACTAGAAGTAGAGGGGCTTATCCAGCGAAAAGCACAGGCCCTCAGGAAGGGGTCGAGCATCCTGATTTGCGGCTGGCTTGAAAGTAAAAGTTGGGCGAAAATCCCGAAACGCTGGCTCTACGATGGCTCGTTTGGCGCCAAGATTCTCATGCTCACTGAGTTCAACTTCAGCAGAGCGTCATTGTCGGCATTAAAGGTGTACATCGCCTTGCTTGCGTACAGGGACTCAAATCGAGGTGGCATCGCTATGCTGTCCTATGACCGGTTAGCGCTGATTACCGGTGTTAAGAGACACCACATCGCGGATGCCATTACGCGATTGTACGATCTGAGAATGATTTCATTCAGACAGGGTGACTTTTCAGAGGCATCTGATTTTTCTAGAACGAACCGCTATCTGGTTCGCGGACTCGGAGTTCGGTGGACTAAGGCAGACGAATTTGAGATACCTCAAAGCTCGATTCATAAAAATCGTCCTGGTGCTGCTGACATTGCGGCAGCTAATCTTTTTGTCTCAACCTCACCTAAAGTTACGTAGTGCTAGGAGCTAGTTCTCGTTTAAAGCTAACTCCTCTCGAACGGAGAAAGGAGGAAGTATCATTGCTCTCGGGAGTTGTACTAGTACCAGACACTGGTGCTTTGCTCTGGTAACGGCATTATAAAGTAGCCGTCTCTGCTGCTCGTCATTTCCACGAATTGCCGCAGGCCAAAGCACAATAACTAGATCAAATTCTCTGTTTTTTGCTCCATGAACGGTTAGCGCTCGAATACCTGGCCCATCTCGTGAGCTTAGACGTCGTTGGTTTGAAAATGAGTGCCGTATGGTGTCCTCCATTTCTTCGCGAAGGACATGCGTCCTTCCCTTAGTCCGACGCTGTTTCTCTAGCCAACGCACGAAGTCTTGAGCAATCGGTGCAGGTTTTTCCGCCATCAATGCGAAAGCTTCCGCCAATGTGGCTTGGTCCGGCAGAGCCAGATCGTCAACGAATGTGTCTGCAAGCTTGGTCTCTGACTCTTCCAGAATTATGTTGTAGGGGCCGTTTCCTCTGCCTGTTGTTCGGGTGGCGACCCATGTGAGGATGCCGTGGGCAAATTGCCCCATTGTTGGGGTGATAATCGCGACCCGATTCCCCCCTCTATTCCAACCAATGCCATTAGAAACGTATGAAGCGGCGAGAGCCGGTGTGGGTGTGTGGAAAATCTTAAAGAGCCCATTTGATGCTGGAGCCTGTGCTGATCGGATAGCACCGGCGGCGGCAAGGAGATTACGATCTGAGGTGCGCCTAGGCTGCTGAAGAAGTGCGTCGTGGCCAACAGCAGTTAACCAATCGCAGGCTGGATTAGGACGTAGCTCCTCGATGAGACATTGAAACTCATCTGCAGCAATTAGAAGGTCCACATGGGGAGCCATTGCCTGCACTATCCGCAGTCGGTTTGGCGTGAGATCTTGTGCTTCATCCACGACCACAATGGGATACGTCGCGGCGATCCAGCGGACAACGATATCGTGAGAAAGGAGATCAGCGGCGATCTGACACACCGCTTCATAATCATTGACTCTTGGATGCCCCATCTCTAATTGGGTTATTAGTGCTTGCCATCTACTGACGATTCTCCAAGCGAATCCATCGATTGTTGTGCACTCGTACTGCCGACGTAGAAGGTCGACATCGCCCAATCGGTCGTCCAAACGCCTCCGCGACCCATGCATAAAGGTCAACGCCAAAACTTTTTGAAACGCCTGTAGAGGCTGTCTTTCCAATCTCGCGGCTAGGTTTGCCATTAACTGATGAGTCTTTCCACAACCCGCCGCGCCGGAAAAAGATTGAATTGTCATGGTTGGAATACCCAGACACCCTCTGGGTCGGCGGCGAAATGGGCGCTAGCAGTTCCCGCGCACGCCATAGCCAAACAGCTGAACAACTCTGCTGCTCTGGCACGGCAGAGAGGTGAGTTAACTATCGCGTCTGCCACCGACTCGTAGCAGATCACGTCCACTTTTTTATTTTTTAAGTGGGTGACGATGTCGGACACAGTCGAGGGGGCAACCTCCGTCAACTCCGTAAGCCTCCCAACTACGTCGTCTTCATCCGCAGCCAAAATCCAGCCTATGGCGTCTTCGATCATTTCGTCGTCAGCCCACCGTATTACTGATGAGGGAGCAGTGGGCTCTGCCAGAAGGCTTGAGATATAGCGTTTACCGTCTCTGTCGCCGTCCACCAGGCAGCAGACCTTGTTATGAGTGGCTGACAGTAACTGGAACGTCTCGACCACTTTGGCATCCTCAGTGGGTACGACGCCGACCTCCAATCCAAACATAGATGGCATGCTCGTGGACCAACCCTCGGACAACATCAAAGGTCGTAGCACCGTTTTCAGTAACAGGAAATCAGCACGACCCTCAGGCACCAATACACACGGGTGCATTAAAGCCGACAGGACATCCACGCGACTTTGCTGAAAAAACTTCCTCTTCCAATTCTGAGCATTTGGTAGCAACGGCTCTGATAAAAAAGGGAGGGCCGAAAGATGACCGTCGACATTTCGCAGAATCAATACAGAGGTTGGATCTGATACCGCAGCGATCAATGGGGAATGCGTAGTAATGAAGGTTTGGGTCGAAAGTGCTTGCACTCGTTGTACCAGCTGCTGCTGACCTGCCGGGGGCAGATGAAGCTCGGGCTCCTCCAAGGCCATTAGAAATCCTTCACCTTCTGCTGCACGACCTCGACCTAGTTCCAGAAGTAGTAATAAACCTTGCAGAGACACCAAACCGCTGCCTTGTCTTGCGGCGGGTACGCCTAGTCCTCCGACGACAGCGAAATGTGCTGCGACAGAGTCTAGGAGTGATCGGCTATCAGTACTCGTCACCCGCAGTTGAACATGGGGTGCATTCGGTATGCATCTCGCTAACTCAGCGTTGACGTTCTGGATCAGTGGTGAAATTCGATCATCGTTCTCGATTGGGGCCTCCGGACGCCTAAGCCGATCACGCTCGGCTAAAATGGCTTCGGACGGTTGCGCTGCGGCTACTTGCAGCGTACGCCGGAAAAGCTCACTCCCCCATGTAAAAACCTTGTCCCAGGTACGGCTCGCTCGTACGAGATAAAACCCAATCTCTTTTATCAAGCGTGGAGGAACGCCAACGGGCGAGTCGTCGGCGAAGGGATCCATCGGGCTATCGTGATCGTGGAAGTAACGAACCATCTCGACCGAGAGTGAGTCGCGGTCGAAATAAGCTTGAGCGCCGATTTGGCAGCAAAGCTTCGATGCCTCCTCGGTGCGAACCGCGCTGATCGTACCGTTGGCTTCGTCCAGCCATTTAGGCACGCCTCTGCCGTCTCTAAACCAATCGGTATTCTGATAAGGGTCTTCGGAAGGAAAATCTGTGATTGTGGCTATAAGCTTTATTCGGTCGGCAGGCTGGGGATCTGAACCGTAAAAGTCATGTTCGGTGAGTTCCCTGATCATCCGCTCCCTTCCTAGAAGAAGCGTCAATGCCTCTATCACCGTAGTTTTTCCGGTGTTGTTAGCCCCGATCAGCACAGGATGGTCTTTAAAGTGAACGCTTCCTGCACGGATACCGCGGAAATTTTGGATATCCAAGATCGCTACTCTCATCACATTTCCTTTGGACTGAACGAGCGAATAGAGAAGATTTCCTTTCCGGCGGCAGAGCCATGTCGACCTCCGAAGTAGTCAATATAGGAGAGATTCGGAGTAGTCCTAATTTCAGTTGATGACCATTTTGGGGGGATCGTGCCTGAGTTGATTTCTCGGACGTAATGTTTGCCGGCACCACTTCAGCTCTGGAATGAGCTTGGGGGTTACCTCCTTATTCAGACAGGACGAACGGCATGGATAATTTTGCTGTATGTATGTACAGTTGTGTCGCAATCTCGGCTACGCTCAAGGGGTAGGCATGGATTCCCTTCCTCGCTTAAGTGTGTCGAGATAAGCCCTGAAGTTTGTTGGGTAAGGTGTTATTTTCAGTGATTCCATATTGATGCTATCGGAACGGAATTCGACCCATGATTACACTGAAAACCGCCATCATTCACAGTTTCAAAAAGCTGGCGAAAACGAGCTTTATCTCCGATGTGGTGAAAAAGGATGTGGTACTCAATACCGAAAACCCAGCATTACAATTTCTGGTGAATGGGATTCACGGTCTCATCGGCAAAGAAGGCAACAGTGTGGTCTACGGCCAGTTCGCCAATGATGAACGGCAAGGTCCATTTCCTGGACGTTTCACCGAGTTTGTAGCCGTACAGGATGATGAGGCCCAGTTCATCGATCTGACTCACTTGGCCATGGATCAACTGGTAGAGCAGGCGGGTACTCAGGTGCTGTCGACCGGCGGACATATTCTATGCGCCCAGTACTCCTCCGGAGCTTCCAATTTTTTCCTCGTCGCTAGCATGAAGGAGCGTGGTGGCATTCAGTTGGACGAAAACTATGTCCCAAAAGAGATTCAGGAAGTAGATCTGAACAAAGTTCAGCAAGCTGCTCGGATCAACTTGGGGAGCTTTGTCGCCATTCAGGCTATGGCTGCTGCCCCAACACCCGAAAGTGAGATGGCAGAGGAAGCCGACTCCACCTATCTATGTTTCATTAGTCGTGGCCGCGACAGTCAGGCGTCTGACTACTTCATCTCTGCATTGGGCTGTGCAAAAGGCGTGGCTTCGGGGCGTGCTACGAAAAATGCTATCGATAACGTAGCCAAGTTCTTTCGCGACAACAAATCTTTAAAAAGCTTCGGCTACAGGGCTAAAGAAGCGGTAATCAAATATCTAGAAGTGCAATTGGCAGCAGGCAAGTCAGCACGATTGGATTCCATTGTTCACGCCGCCGTCGCTCATGTTCCTGCTGACCTAGTTGATGAAATCGCAGGCCTGAAAGATTATTTGAACAGTGAAAAAAACAAGGTTCCTGACGACTTTACGGTCAACGCTAAAACGCTGAAGGAGAAGACTCGGATCAAAGGAGATGCTTCCAATTGGTCGTTGCAGTTCGAACGCGGAGCGCTTGGAAAGGATCCCGCCGCAGACGTCTATTACGATGAAGTTCGGAAGAAGTTGACCCTGTCCAACATGACGACCGAGCTGATTGATGTGGTCGAGAAAGAACTGCTGGCAAGGAACGGCTGAAAATGTTCTCTCATGTGGTAGCCCTCTACCGTGCCCTTGGAGCACCCACCATTGAAGACGGGGTCGTCAGTTACGAGGGAGCGCCAACGGCCGAAATCATTAGCGCATTACGAATGTGTGATGAGTTGCCGGCTGCCTATGGAAAGTTTGAGCATCTTTCTGACGAGGCAGACTTTCTTGAAATTGAATTTCGCTTGCCATCGAATGAGTCGGGCCATTTTTACAGCAGCCTGACCGAGTTTGTCGCGCGAAATGGTTCGTTGGGCAAGGGGCAATTTCCGAGCAATGTTTACATCACTGAGCTTCGCTGGGCAGACAGCGATGATATTGAACCCCCGGAGATTAAGTCTCTCAGGTGCGTCTGTCGGTTAATTGAGTTGCTTGCGCTACTAGCGATCGGCGTTGACAAAGACAGTAGCCCGGACGGCTATAACCTATTTTTTGCCTTACCACCTGATGGGGCGAAGCCTCCGAGAACATTTCTGCTGCCTACTCAGGTCGACGTCAAAGTGCTCGATTATGAACTTAACCACTTGAGCTTATTGGAAGAAATTCTCAATCGGAAAAATGAAAACAAGGCGCACCTCTCTGAACGAAAATTGATGATTCGGATGGCCGTCGCGAGCGTCATCGAGAAGTTCGAAAGCGAGCCGAATTTGCTTCTGGTGATCGTGCGGGAGTGGCGAGAGGTCTTGGCCACTTACCGCGCCAATCTCCAAACGTATGTCTATAGCTTCTCGTTTGAGCGGGTTCGTCGTGAAGTGGCCCAGGCTGAAATCGACTATGGCACCAAGCTGAGTGGAGTGCTGGGAGACATTGCCGGCAAGATGCTCGCCCTCCCGATATCGTTAGGGAAACTCTGAAAAAGACTTTCTGATTTGGCAAAATACCGCGACCCCACCCACCGAGTTTCCCGATGAAGCAGATGACCTTCGCCGACGCCGAGTACGCTGGCAAGCGCAAGCAAACCCG
>NZ_JAEKDA010000040.1:0-6903 GCF_016405635.1 Pseudomonas sp. MF6755 | reverse complement strand
ACAAAGCGGGCACTGACGTCACACTGAAACTCGATAACGGCTCGTCGATCACCATCAAAGCTGGCGATACCGTCGGCACTGTGACCGTCCCTGCACCTACCGATGATGTGTTCATCGACAAGAGCACGCAGACCGTCCAGATCACCGAGACCACTGGCGGCAACTTCGAGAAATTGGAAGTTGCGGGCAATGGTGCGACCACCACGATCAACGACACCATTGACAAGGTTGATGTGGTACTGACCGCCACTACTACCGTGGGCGAAGGCGGCAACATCGTTTACACCGCCAGCCTTGTGGATAAAAACGGTACGCCGGTGACTAACATCACCAACCCGCTGACGGTCACCCTGGATAACGGCCAGACCATCACCATTGGTGTGAACCAATCGAGCGGCACCGTTACGGTTGTGGCACCAGATGATGTGTACAAAGGCGATCAAACCGTCACCACCGCTATTACGGGTGTGACTGGCGGCGAGCACTTCGAGAACCTAGTGCCGGGCACCACGTCGGTGAATACCACCGTTACCGACACACCGGGCACCGATAACACCACCACCGTGACCCTGACGGCTCCGTCCGAGGCGAACGAAGGTGGTCAAATTACGTACACCGCTACGCTTTCCAACAAAGCGGGCACTGACGTCACACTGAAACTCGATAACGGCTCGTCGATCACCATCAAAGCTGGCGACACCGTCGGCACTGTGACCGTCCCTGCGCCTACCGATGACGTGTTTATCGACAAGAGCACCCAGACCGTCCAAATCACTGACGCTTCCGGCGGCAACTTCGAAAAACTGGAAGTCGCAGGCAACGGCGCTACCACGACGATCAACGACACCATCGACAAAGTTGATGTAGTCCTGACCGCGACCACCACCGTCGGCGAAGGCGGCAACATCGTTTACACCGCCAGCCTTGTGGATAAAAACGGTACGCCGGTGACTAACATCACCAACCCGCTGACGGTCACCCTGGATAACGGCCAGACCATCACCATTGGTGTGAACCAATCGAGCGGCACCGTTACGGTTGTGGCACCAGATGATGTGTACAAAGGCGATCAAACCGTCACCACCGCTATTACGGGTGTGACTGGCGGCGAGCACTTCGAGAACCTGGTACCGGGTACTACGCCGGTCAACACCACCGTTACCGACACACCGGGTACCGATAACACCACTACCGTGACGCTGACGGCTCCGTCCGAGGCGAACGAAGGTGGGCAGATTACGTACACCGCTACGCTTTCCAATAAAGCGGGCACTGACGTCACGCTGAAACTCGATAACGGCTCGTCCATTACCATCAAGGCTGGCGATACCGTTGGCACTGTGACCGTCCCTGCACCTACCGATGACGTGTTCATCGATAAGAGCACCCAGACCGTCAAAATCACTGACGCCTCTGGCGGCAACTTCGAAAAACTGGAAGTCGCAGGCAACGGCGCTACCACCACGATCAACGACACCATCGACAAGGTTGATGTAGTCCTGACCGCCACCACCACCGTCGGCGAAGGCGGCAATATCGTCTACACCGCCAGCCTTGTGGATAAAAACGGCGCGCCGGTAACCAACATCACCAACCCGCTGACCGTCACTCTGGATAACGGCCAAACCATCACCATTGGTGTGAACCAATCGAGCGGCACTGTTTCGGTTGTGGCACCAGACGATGTGTACAAGGGCGACCAAACCGTCACCACCGCCATCAAAGGCGTCACCGGTGGCGAGCACTTTGAAAATCTGGTTCCAGGTACCGACAAAGTCACCACGACTGTGACTGACACACCGGGTACCGATAACACCACTACCGTGACCCTGACCGCTCCGTCCGAGGCGAACGAAGGTGGGCAGATTACGTACACCGCTACGCTTTCCAATAAGGCGGGCACTGACGTTACGTTGAAGTTGGATAACGGTTCGTCCATTACCATCAAGGCTGGCGAGACCGTTGGCACGGTAACCGTCCCTGCACCTACCGATGATGTGTTCATCGACAAGAGCACTCAGACCGTCCAGATCACCGAAACCACTGGCGGTAACTTCGAGAAGTTGGAAGTTGCGGGCAATGGCGCAACCACCACGATCAACGACACCATCGACAAAGTTGATGTAGTCCTGACCGCGACCACCACTGTCGGTGAAGGCGGCAACATCGTTTACACCGCCAGCCTTGTGGATAAGAACGGCGCACCGGTGACTAACATCACTAACCCGCTGACGGTCACCCTAGATAACGGCCAGACCATCACCATTGGTGTGAATCAATCGAGCGGCACTGTTTCGGTTGTGGCACCAGATGATGTGTACAAAGGCGACCAGACCGTCACCACCGCTATCACGGGTGTCACTGGCGGTGAGCACTTCGAGAACCTGGTACCAGGTACTACGCCGGTTAACACCACCGTTACCGACACACCGGGCACCGATAACACCACCACCGTGACCCTGACGGCTCCGTCCGAGGCGAACGAAGGTGGGCAGATTACGTACACCGCTACGCTTTCCAACAAAGCGGGCACTGACGTCACACTGAAACTCGATAACGGCTCGTCGATCACCATCAAAGCTGGCGACACCGTCGGCACTGTGACCGTCCCTGCGCCTACCGATGACGTGTTCATCGATAAGAGCACGCAGACCGTCCAGATCACCGAAACCACCGGCGGCAACTTCGAAAAACTGGAAGTCGCAGGCAACGGCGCTACCACCACGATCAACGACACCATCGACAAGGTTGATGTAGTCCTGACCGCCACCACCACCGTCGGCGAAGGCGGCAACATCGTTTACACCGCCAGCCTTGTGGATAAAAACGGTGCGCCGGTGACTAACATCACTAACCCGCTGACCGTCACCCTGGACAACGGCAAGACCATCACTATCGGTGTGAACGAGTCCAGCGGTAGCGTTACCACCGTAGCTCCTGATGACGTCTACAAAGGCGACCAAACCGTCACCACCGCCATCAAAGGCGTGACCGGCGGCGAGCACTTTGAAAACCTGGTGCCAGGCACTACGGCGGTTAACACCACCGTTACTGACACACCGGGCACCGATAACACCACTACCGTGACCCTGACCGCTCCGTCCGAGGCGAACGAAGGCGGACAGATTACGTACACCGCGACCTTGAGCAACAAGGCCGGTACCGACGTCACGCTGAAACTCGACAACGGTTCGAGCATCACCATCAAGGCTGGCGACACTGTCGGCACCGTGACCGTCCCTGCGCCTACCGATGACGTGTTCATCGACAAGAGCACTCAGACCGTCAAAATCACTGACGCTTCTGGCGGCAACTTCGAAAAACTGGAAGTCGCAGGCAACGGCGCTACCACCACGATCAACGACACCATCGACAAGGTTGATGTAGTCCTGACCGCCACCACCACCGTCGGTGAAGGCGGCAATATCGTCTACACCGCCAGCCTTGTGGATAAAAACGGCGCGCCGGTGACTAACATCACCAACCCGCTGACCGTCACCCTGGACAACGGCAAGACCATCACCATTGGTGTGAACGAGTCCAGCGGTAGCGTTACCACCGTAGCTCCAGATGACGTGTACAAAGGCGACCAAACTGTCACCACCGCCATCAAAGGCGTGACCGGCGGCGAGCATTTCGAAAACCTGGTGCCAGGCACTACGGCGGTGAACACCACCGTCACCGATACTCCCGGCACCGACAACACCACTACCGTTACGTTGACTGCGCCAAGCGCCGTTAATGAAGGTGGCCAGATCACTTACACCGCTACGCTTTCCAATAAAGCGGGCACTGACGTAACGCTGAAACTCGATAACGGTTCAAGCATCACCATCAAGGCCGGCGACACCGTTGGCACAGTGACTGTTCCGGCGCCTACCGATGATGTGTTCATCGACAAGAGCACCCAGACCGTCCAGATCACCGAAACCACAGGCGGTAACTTCGAGAAGTTGGAAGTTGCAGGCAATGGCGCAACCACCACGATCAACGACACCATCGACAAGGTTGATGTAGTTCTGACCGCCACCACCACCGTGGGTGAAGGCGGTAATATCGTCTACACCGCCAGCCTTGTGGATAAAAACGGCGCGCCGGTGACTAACATCACCAACCCGTTGACCGTCACTTTGGATAACGGCCAGACCATCACCATTGGTGTAAATCAGTCGAGCGGCACCGTTACGGTTGTGGCACCGGATGATGTGTACAAAGGCGATCAAACCGTCACCACCGCTATCAACGGCGTGACCGGTGGCGAGCATTTCGAAAACCTGGTACCGGGTACTACAGCGGTTAACACCACCGTTACCGACACACCGGGCACCGATAACACGACGACTGTCACGCTGACTGCGCCAAGTGCCGTTAATGAAGGCGGGCAGATCACTTACACCGCTACGCTCTCTAACAAAGCGGGCACCGACGTAACGCTGAAGTTGGATAACGGCTCTTCCATTACCATCAAGGCCGGCGACACTGTCGGCACCGTGACTGTTCCGGCGCCTACCGATGACGTGTTCATCGACAAGAGCACCCAGACCGTCCAGATCACCGAAACCGCTGGCGGCAACTTCGAAAAATTGGAAGTTGCGGGCAACGGTGCAACCACCACGATCAACGACACCATCGACAAGGTTGATGTGGTTCTGACCGCCACCACCACCGTGGGTGAAGGCGGCAACATCGTTTACACCGCCAGCCTTGTGGATAAGAACGGCGCACCGGTGACTAACATCACCAATCCGCTGACCGTCACTTTGGATAACGGCCAGACCATCACTATTGGTGTGAACCAATCGAGCGGCACTGTCTCGGTTGTTGCTCCAGATGATGTGTACAAAGGCGATCAAACTGTCATGACCGCTATTACGGGTGTCACTGGCGGTGAGCACTTCGAGAACCTAGTACCGGGTACTACGGCGGTTAACACCACCGTTACCGACACACCAGGCACCGACAACACCACGACCGTAACTCTGACGGCTCCGTCCGAGGCGAACGAGGGTGGTCAAATTACGTACACCGCTACGCTTTCCAATAAAGCGGGCACTGACGTCACGCTGAAACTCGACAACGGCTCGAGCATCACCATCAAGGCGGGCGATACTGTCGGCACCGTGACTGTTCCGGCGCCTGCCGATGATGTGTTCATCGACAAGAGCACCCAGACCGTCCAGATCACCGAAACCACTGGCGGCAACTTCGAGAAATTGGAAGTTGCGGGTAATGGCGCTACCACCACGATCAACGACACCATCGACAAGGTTGATGTAGTTCTGACCGCCACTACTACCGTCGGCGAAGGCGGCAATATCGTCTACACCGCCAGCCTGGTGGATAAAAACGGCGCGCCAGTAACCAACATCACTAACCCGCTGACCGTCACTCTGGATAACGGCCAGACCATCACCATTGGTGTGAACCAATCGAGCGGCACTGTCTCGGTTGTTGCTCCAGATGATGTGTACAAAGGCGACCAGACCGTCACCACCGCTATTACGGGTGTGACTGGCGGTGAGCACTTCGAGAACCTGGTACCGGGTACTACGCCGGTTAACACCACCGTTACCGACACACCGGGCACCGATAACACCACTACCGTGACGCTGACGGCTCCGTCCGAGGCGAACGAAGGTGGGCAGATTACGTACACCGCTACGCTTTCCAATAAAGCGGGCACTGACGTCACGCTGAAACTCGATAACGGCTCGTCCATTACCATCAAGGCTGGCGATACCGTTGGCACTGTGACCGTCCCTGCACCTACCGATGACGTGTTCATCGATAAGAGCACCCAGACCGTCAAAATCACTGACGCCTCTGGCGGCAACTTCGAAAAACTGGAAGTCGCAGGCAACGGCGCTACCACCACGATCAACGACACCATCGACAAGGTCGATGTGGTTCTGACCGCGACCACCACCGTCGGTGAAGGCGGCAATATCGTCTACACCGCCAGCCTTGTGGATAAAAACGGCGCGCCGGTGACTAACATCACCAATCCGCTGACCGTCACCCTGGACAACGGCAAAACCATCACCATCGGCGTAAACCAGTCGAGCGGGACTGTCTCGGTTGTGGCACCGGATGATGTGTATAAAGGCGATCAAACCGTCACCACCGCTATCAAAGGCGTGACGGGCGGCGAGCATTTCGAAAACCTGGTACCGGGTACTACAGCGGTTAACACCACCGTTACCGACACACCGGGCACCGATAACACGACGACTGTCACGCTGACTGCGCCAAGTGCCGTTAACGAAGGTGGACAGATCACCTATACCGCGACCTTGAGCAACAAGGCCGGTACTGACGTCACCTTGAAATTGGATAACGGCTCGTCCATTACCATCAAGGCCGGCGATACCGTCGGCACGGTAACCGTCCCAGCGCCTACCGATGACGTGTTCATCGACAAGAGCACCCAAACGGTCAAGATCACTGACGCTTCTGGCGGCAACTTCGAAAAACTGGAAGTCGCAGGCAACGGCGCTACCACGACGATCAACGACACCATCGACAAAGTCGATGTGGTGCTGACCGCCACCACCACCGTCGGTGAAGGCGGCAATATCGTCTACACCGCCAGCCTTGTGGATAAAAACGGTGCACCGGTGACTAACATCACCAACCCGCTGACCGTCACCCTGGACAACGGCAAAACCATCACCATCGGCGTAAACCAGTCGAGCGGGACTGTCTCGGTTGTGGCACCGGATGATGTGTATAAAGGCGATCAAACCGTCACCACCGCTATCAAAGGCGTGACGGGCGGCGAGCATTTCGAAAACCTGGTGCCAGGCACTACGGCGGTTAACACCACCGTTACTGACACACCGGGCACCGATAACACGACGACTGTCACGCTGACTGCGCCAAGTGCCGTTAACGAAGGTGGAC